>CP043984.1 GCA_015134395.1 Candidatus Stammera capleta | reverse complement strand
TAAACCTTTTTTATTATTAGAATAATTTGAACCAAATTGAAGTTTTAAAATTTTTCAAGAAATTAATACACTTTTTTTATTTTTTATTATTCTAGTTCTTCAAGTTAATCATATATAAATATCTATAGCTAAAGAAGATCTCATAATTTTAATTACATTTAAATCTATAGGAAGAGAATTATATTTTATTTTATTATAAAAAATTTTTGATAATAAAATATTATTATTTCAAAAAAAATTTTTATTTTTTCAATAAAAAACTCCATTATCTATTATATTTAAATTATTAATTTTATGTGTATTTTTTTTATTATAAGTTATTGTTATTGTTGAATGAAATAATTTTATAATTTGATTTTTTACTCTATTTATAGTTCCATTTATTCCTCCAGTTGAAGCAAATCCTAATTTTTTTAAAAATTCATTTTGATTTTTACCTAAATTTAATTTAGGTGATTTAGTTAATTTAGCTTCTGTACATAATCAAATCATTACAATACGTGGAATTAAACCATAAGGTAAACCATATTCAGGATCTGCTATAATTTTTAAAGATGTATAACCGTTACTTCTTTTAAAATAAATATTATTTATATATGAATGAGGTATAATTGAAGTATATGCTAAAATATTAGTAATATAACCTATAGAAAATTTATTTGAATTATTATATTTTATAAAGTTTTTTTTTATTGATGAAAAATTTTTTAATATCATAATTTAAATTATTAATAATTAATTAATATAATTAAAAATAAATATTGTATTTAAATTTAATTATAGTATAATATAGAAATTGATAGGTTAAATAAATGTTTTTACTAAATAATAATTATATAGAAATTTTAAGAAAGATTAAAGAATTTATAAACATAAAATATTTATTTTTTACTTTAGTAAATATTATTATTTTTAATAAAATTTTAAATATTGATACAATTTTATTATTAATATTTTATAAAATAAAAATATTAATATTTTATTTATTGAATAAAAATATATTTTCAGAATTATATATAGGATATAATTATATAATCATATATCCTTTAATTAATTTATTATCTAAAAGTAAATCACAATATTTATTAAATTTATTAATAATATATGAAATTTTATTTTTTATATTTAATTTATTTGTTAGAAAAAAAATAATAAATTTAAATATTTTTTCAGATAATATTTTAAGTTTATTAATATTAATGGTAAGTTTTGATTTTTCTAAAAATATATTATTTTTTTTTAAAAATATACATCTTCATATAAAATGAAAATATATTATTATATCTTTATTTACTTTTTTTTTATGTAATTTAATTTTTTTAATTTCTAAAAAATTTTCTCATGTTTATATAATGATAAGTATATTTTTAAGTAAAATATTATTTAGTATATTAAAATTAAAAGAAATTAATAATAATTATTATTATTATTTAAAATATAAAAAAATATATTTTAATTTTAATAACTTATTTTTAATTATTCCTTTTATAATAATTTCTTTTTTTGAATACATTAATTATTATTATTTAACAAATAAAAATTATAAGTATTTAAATAAATTTATTTTAATTAATAATTTATTAAATATAATTTTTTTATATATATTTTTTATACCTCCAAGTACTATATATAAAGAAAATTATGATAAATTAAATTTTAAAAATATTTTATTAAATTTTATATTATCATTTTTTATTTTTTATATAATAAAAAAATTTTCTATAATTATACCTATTCCTATAATAATAGGAATATTAATGTATTTTTGTAGTATAACAATTATGTCTAGCATTAAAATTATAAATACATCAATTAATTTTAGTAAAATTAATAATTTATTAATATTTTCAACTATACTAATATTATATATTAGTAATATTGAGTTATATATTAAAAATATAAATATAAATAATATAACTGTATTAATGATTTTATCATTATTATTAAATTTCATATTTAATAAAAATAGAATTAAAATATAATTTTATTAATATATTTTTCTTTTATATATATCATTTATACCTGATTTTCTAAAAAAATATGTGTTTATTTTATTACATCAATTAGATGCATTTATATATTGTTTTATAAGTTTATTTTTAACATGTAAAAATATTTTTTTATTTATTAAAAATTTTAATTTATTTCATAAATTAATTCAAACTTTAATATTATTTACACCTTTAAAATGTGTATCATATATATATTGTATTAATGTTTTATTAAATTTTTTTAAAAAAAAATTATATGGAATTTTATGAAAAAATAATATTAATTCTACTGGACATCTATTAATATCATTAAATTTTTTTTTATTATATAATTTATATTGATTAATATAAAAAGTTCTATTATTACCTATATTTTTTCTATTAGCATAATGATAATTACCACCATAATTATTATATTCATAACCATCTATATCTGATTCATATTTATTTTTAGGATTAACCATAAATCCTGTACCTAATGGAGAAGTATATAATTCATAATTTTTCCAACTATTTAATATTATTTTTTTTATATTAATTAAAACTTTATTATTATTATTAATAGATAATTTAATTCATTCATTAATTAAATTATTTAAATTTATATTTATATTTCATGATATTTTTCCATAACTAAATAAATTTAATTGAGATAAATAATTTCCTGTTCAATTATAATTATCTCCTATATTTGATATAACATTTATTCCATAATATTTAATATTATTTAATTTACCTGATATTAATTTTTTAATAGTTGATTTTTTATTATAAATAAAAGTATCAAAATTAAATATATATTTTCATTGCATAGGTAATCAACAAATATCAATATTTTGTCCTGTATATTCTTGATTAATTTGTAATTCTAGAACTTGAGATGTAAGGTTCATAGAACCTAATAAAGGAGAAACTGGTTCTCTAACTTGATAACCTATAGGTCCACTTTTAATTAATAATATTACATTATTTAAAAATAAACCATTTAATTTATTATAATAATTATATATATCACATGCTATATCTTTATTATTATTTTTTCAATTTTGTTCTGAATATATAGAACATTTTCAAAATAAAATTCCATTAAAATATTTTAATATATTAGCTATTAATTTCGAACTTTCTGCATGATTTCTTTTATAATAAGATGGACCATCTAAATATTTATTATCTGTTTCTATTACAAATCCTCCTAAATATGGTATATATTTATAAATTTTTTTAATTCTATTTTTTCATCATTTTATTACTTTTTTATTTAATGGATCAAATGTATTTAAATTACCTATAATAATAGGACTTTTATAATTAATTGAAATAAACATTTTTATATTATATTTATAAAATATATTATATAATTGATACAATTGAATTAATCATTTTGATGTTATTAAATAAGTAGAAGATAAATCTACATTACTATTATTAATACATATATAATTTATTTTTATACTAGATAATAATTTACAATAAAACTTTATTCTATTTAAGTTATAATGAACACTATTTCTTAAAAAAAATATAGAATTACCTGAATAACATTTATCTATACTTCCATTAACATTATCTAAATGATGTATCATTCTTATTAAAGAAGAAGGTATTTCTCTTATAAAAAAATCTTTTCCTTTTATTATTAAATTTAATTTAATTAATTTAAATAAATGAAATAAAGCATATAAAAATCCTGTATTATTTTTTGAAAAAATATACATTTTAAAATTTGTATATTTTATAATATATTCTTCATTTTTATAAATATTATTAATAATAAATATTAAATTTGCTTTATTTATATTTTTTACAAAATTTATATTTTTTTTATTTATAAAAAAAATAATTTCTTCTTTAATAAATTTATTGTTTTTTGATAAATATATATATTTAAATAATTTTAGATAATTTACTTTTTTAATTCAAGATTTATCATTTTTTGATGGAAGTCAACAATATGAATATTCTTTATTAATCATATAAAATATAAAATTAAAAAAATTTATTATAATTTAATATATTTATTTTATTTTAAAATAAACATATTTTAATTTCAATTAATTATTATATCATAATTTAAATATTAATTAATAAAATAATAATAATTTAAAATAAAATTAATAATTATTTAATATAATATATTTTATTTAAATATTTTATAAAATTATTTATTTATAATTTTTAAATTTAATAAATATTTATATTAAAATTTATTAATTAAATTTATAAATTTATGAATAAAAAAAATAATAGAAATAAATTTAAAATTATTAATTCAAAAATTATATATTTAAATAATAAAAAATTTATTATTCGTGGGTTAAATATATATTATATATATAATAATATATATATATATAATGAAATTAAAAGATTTTTAAAATATATAAATACTTTAAAAATATTAATAACTTTAAAAGAACATAAAATTTTTATATTTATTAGAAATATAATTTATATATGTATTAAAAACAATATAATATTAATTATTGAAATTAAAATAAAAAAATTAAATTTTATAAAAATAAAAAAATATTTAATTTTATTAAAAAAAATAAAACAATATAATATTGAAATAATTATTAATTTTAATAATTTTATTGTTAAAAATTTTATTAAATGAATTTTTTTTTATAAAAAATTATTATTCTTTATAAGAATAAATAAAATATATAATTTAATATTAATTAATTATCCAATTAATTTTTATAAAATAAATTTTTTAATTAGAAACAAAATAAAAAAATTTTTTTATTTAAAAAAAAATATTATATTATATATAACTTATAAATATAAAAATTTATTAGAATTAATAAATATATTTATAAAATTAAAAATACCTTTATTAATAAAAGATATTAAATATAATAAAAATATTCAAAATATAATAAATTTCTGTCATAAAAAAGAAATAGGTTGAATAACAAAAATTTTATATAAAAAAAAAATTAATAAAAATAAATTAACAATAATAAATTGTATAAATGGAATAAGACAAACATCAATAAAAAAATAAAATTTTAAATTAAAATTCAAAACCCTATTAGTTCGTTGAATAGGGGTTTTGAATATTATTTAACTTACTTTATTTAAATTATTTATAAGAAGGACAATTATTACCAGTAGCATTTTCAACAATAGATCCTTTTTTTGTAACATTATCCATTACATAACTAGAACCTTTTTTAGCACTTACATTAGAAAATGTAACTTGTATATTATTTCCTTTTATACCATGAAAAATAAATTTACCAGGTGTTAAAATTTTAATTGATTCAAAATAAATATCTTTAAATTGAGGTATTTTATTACCTTTAGCATTTTTATCATAAAACATATCTAAATATATAGGAAATTGTACGTCTTTAATACATACATTTTTATATATTATTGAACTTACTAAACCACCTTTAGATATATCACTTTTTATACGTAATCCACTAGTAGTACCATTTAAAGATAAATTATTTACTAAAATATCATTAACTTTTCCTGATGTTTCACTACCTATAGACATACCATGTCCTTTACCAAAATCATTATTTACAATAGAAATATGAGAAGATGGTTTATTTGATGATTTTATAGCAATATTATCATCACCAGTACTTATAAATGAATGTGTTACTGTAACATTTAATGAAGAACCTGGATCTATACCATCAGTATTACGTGCATCAGCAGGAGTATTAATGTTTACACCTCATGCAGTAAAACCATCTACATTATTTATAGCTACATGAAAATTAGGAGAATTTTTTAAGGATATTTTATAAAGAATAAAATTTTTAGAATTTTTTATTTGAATCATTCTTGGAACATTCTGAGATAAATTTTTCTCTTTAGCTTCACTAGCTAAATTTCACCATGTTTTATTAGTACCTTTTATAATAGAATTACCTTGACCATCAATTATACCTTCTCCGTAAATACCACTATTTAAAGTATTATTTATTGTTATAAAAGGATTACATCCACCACCTGCATTATCCAATTTTCCACATTTATGACTTCCATTATCATATAATGCTGGATCAGGTATTGCAGATAAAACTACTCCTTTTTCAATTAATAATCCACCATTAGATGGTATATTTAATGATCCAGAATAAAAATGAAAATCTTTGTTATTACCTAATTTTAAAGTAACAACTTTTTTTTGTTTTGAACAATTATTAATAGCATTTTGAATTATATTTGTATTATTTTTATTATCAGCTTTTAATATAATACAACTTTTAGGGTTAACAGGTTCTTTAACATTACGTGTATCGCCTGATGAAAAAGCTGTATTCATAGTTAATAAACAAAAAATAAAAAAACACAAACTATTAATTTTTTTCATATGAATCCTTTAATAAAAAAAACAGTTAATAAAGTAAGTATTAATAATTTTAAATTCTTAATTACGAACTTTAAATAATTATACTATATTTTTTTTAAAATGTAAATTTTTTTTTAATTTAATAATTTTAAAGTTATTAAAATAAATTAACGTATAAACACCAGTAAATTAACGCATAAACACCAGCAAATTAACGCATAAACACCAGCAAATTAACGCATAAACACCAGCAAAAAAAAAATAAAAAAAATCAAATTTCTATAAGATGTCTCAGAACATTGTTAACTTTTTTAAATGCTCTACATGTATTACATGTATTTACATGTATTTACATGTATTTATATTTAATATTAATATATATAACAAAATATATTATAATATATTAATTCTTTATATAAGGTATATGAGGTTTACTATTTTTAATTTTTAAACCTATTTTTAAAATTTCAATATTTACTTTTGTATAAAAAAAACATACATATTTTAATTTTTTTATAAATTCAATTTTAAAATTAGATAAACCTTTTTTATTATTAGAATAATTTGAACCAAATTGAAGTTTTAAAATTTTT